>NZ_FNPD01000004.1:0-40375 GCF_900107215.1 Acetomicrobium thermoterrenum DSM 13490
CATGGAGCCGCAAGGGCTTAAAGGCCATGTCTTCTTTGAGGGCTTACATCTGTAGCGGTGGCAAGGTGACGTCAGAACAGATAAAGAAAAAAGACCAAAAAGGTGAGAATGCGGACAAAAGACACAAATTCACCTTGAACCTGGAGGAGATCTTAGGTCCCGTTATAAGTGAGCTTGGATGCATAACGGTACTGAAAACGGGAAAGGTAACGCCCTTATACACGACCTTAAGGGGCATATGTCATGGCGGGTTTGATTTTTACCTAACCTAAAAGACGTTGCCCTTTAGGACACATGGGGAGTGGTTCCTAAAAATCCTACAAAAACTTGACGCGGTCGCAGCTCGTTTACCATTTCCAATGAATATACATTATCATTATCATCCCTTGAATAAGAAAGAAGAAATATTGCAGATTTATCTGGCGCCTTTTGTAGCTTTTTGTTTATTTCTTCCCATGGCACCCCTATCAGATATTCTACTGAAATATCTTCCATATTTTTGAACACAAGCCTGGCCTTCTCATAAAGATCCATGCCCAAAGTGGTTCTATCGCTAATAACAAATATGTTCTTTGCCGGAAGTATTTGAAACATCATCTCCACATTTGCAGCGATATCTACATCCTCAAATACTCCCGTCATATTACTTTCCAAGGAAGAGAAATATACCAATGACCTATCGACAATGCTTCCAAAAATAACAGAAATAGAGGATATACTTCCTAAATTTTCCCGCTCAGCCAATAAATATTGAAGTGCATCGTCGTCAAAACATAAAACAAAATCTATTTTTCTTTTTTTGTATTTTGTATTTATATATTCATTAAATTGTTGATAATATTGATTATAGTCAAATCTCTTCGCATCTAAATATTCAAAATATATATTCACTGGTTTCTCATATTCGCCAAATTTTTCTTTAAGAAAAGAGTTAAATATCTTAGTGTATATATATTCAGGATCATAGGAATGTAGAACCAATACATTGTAATAGTCTTTATAAGCATCAGAGCGATGGCAAAATATCAACAGCAATATGATCAATGTCAAACAGGTATGGCAAATATAATTATATTTGGAAAATAATTTCTTCATTTCCAGTGCTCCTCCGAAAACGCGAAACTAACTTTAAAATACGTCAATCAAACATGGTCATTTATTCACATATATAATATCAGCTTATGATTATTCACCACCCACATCAACAACCCTTGTATTTTATTTGTTATTATTATACTATAATAGTATGGAAAATGAAAGAACTTAGCTTTGCGAAAGTTGATTGAGCATATGCAACATCTATTCCCATAAAATATTTAAATAATGCTACACTTGCCTTAAAGTGAGTTTCGGCGAAGCCTTCACATGATCCCCGCGGGAGCGTGGAAGCGATACGACAAAGATATCTGGTGGGCGTAGGCGAACGTAGTACCCAACAGGCTGTTCCTTTCCAAAAAGGACAAGGAGGTACGCTACATAGCCATCCGTCAGGAAGTCAAAAGCCTGACCGAAGCGAAAGAGAGCGATGCGCGCCAAATGGAGCATGCGATAGAGAGACTTGAAGCGGACAAACCGAACCTGAAGAAGCTTCACCTGATGGTCCTCGGCGACAAGGTGTGGAAGACCTTTCTCGAGTAGTTTAAAAAGCTTCGGATCAAACTCGAGAAAGTAGCCGCCTAGCGTGACATGCTGCGCCAACGGCTCGACGAGGCCCTGGCACAGGCCGCGGTGGCTAGTCGACGGGCATTGATGCGGCCGAAAAAGCCCGGGGCGGCAGAGGCCGCGACGAAAACAAAACCGGCCGAACGGCGTAAAAGGAGCCGGACTGGGGTCGAGACCAGGTGGCGATGCTTTTCGTAACGGACTGAAAAAGGGCTAATTCGATTCGATGCAGGGGTACCTCTCGCCCGCCCCCAGGGAGAAGATCCTACATGAAAGCATCCCGCAGACGCCCGGATCAAAGACGAGGGCGGCAGGGCCGTGAAGGTGGTCTTTGCCAGCAAGGTGCTTTTCGTGCGCATCCTGTGCTCGCTTGATCTGGGCCTTTTCCGGGGCGATGTGGGCTAGCTCGTGGGGAGCATCGACTAGGGCAAGGAGCACCTCCCCTTTTTCGGCCAAATAGTTATTATGTCCGTCAATTCTTGGGCAGGCAAGTCCGTCAGCAAACGGTCATTTTTGGCTATCTTGAACACCATGAACATAGTTTTCACATTTCCTGAAAAAGTGTTCAACAGCATTTATCAGAATCTAATTAAGTCAAAAAAGCCTCTCGAATAACCGAGAGGCTTTTTTGTTGGAGCAGGTTGTGTTTTAGTAGTATATGGAAACGCCAGGACCAAGCGGTAATCCCAGCACCAACCAGATAATAAACAAGATCGTCCAGCCGATCATAAAGACAATTGAATACGGAAGCATTGAAGAAATAAGTGTTCCGATTCCAGTATTTTCATCGTACTGTTTTGCAAATGCAACGATGATGGCAAAATAAGACATCAGCGGAGTAATAATATTGGTAACAGAATCCCCGATACGATATGCCAGCTGTGTTAATTCCGGTGCATAACCCACTGCCATCAACATTGGCACAAACACCGGTGCCATAATAGCCCATTTTGCAGAAGCACTTCCAATGAACAGATTGATAAAACCTGAAACGATGATAAATCCAATTAACATCGGTATACCTGTCATTCCGGTGGCTTCCAGGAAATCCGCTCCAGTCACCGCCAGAATGGTTCCCAGGTTACTCCAGTTAAAGTAAGCAACAAACTGTCCGGCTGCAAAAGCCAGTACTAAATAACCACCCATCGATGACATGGCTTTACCCATAAAACCAGCCACGTCTTTATCGCTTTTTATGGACCCGGATGCAATACCAAAGGCAATACCCGGAATAAAGAAGAACAGAGCAATAATGGGTACCAAACCAGCCATAAAGGCAGATCCGGCCAAGATTTGCCCGTCATCAGCTCTTAATACTCCATTTTCTGGTATAACCAGTGCCAGCATAATAGCAATAAACACTACCAGAGAAATTCCAGCCCATTTTAACCCTTTGGTTTCATTTTCGGCTACGTGATCAAGGCTAACTTCTGCATCACCATGATACTCTCCAAGCCTTGGCTCAACAATTTTTTCAGTCACCAGTGTACCTAGAATAGTAATCAGGAATGTAGATGCAATCATAAAGTACCAGTTTGCCGTTGGATCAACCGTATAACCCGGCTGCCACATTTGTGCCGCTTGTTGACTGATACCACCCAGCAAGGGATCGATGGTTCCCACCAAAAGGTTTGCACTGAATCCTCCGGAAACTCCAGCAAAAGCAGCCGCAAGACCTGCCAGTGGATGCCGACCAAAGCTTAGAAAAATCAATGCTCCCAGAGGAACCAATACAACATACCCAGCATCTGATGCCAGGTTCGACATAACCCCCGCAAAAACTACCACAACTGTCACCAGTTTTTTAGGTGTTGAAAGTACCAGCTTTCTTAACGCTGCCTGAATTAGCCCTGTACCTTCCGCTACACCAACTCCAAGCATCGCAACCAACACCGTACCAAGTGGGGCGAAGCCTGTAAAGTTCGTAACTGCTTCGGAAAAAATCCGTCTGATCCCTTCGACGGACAACAAGCTTACTGCCGTTACAACAACCTCTTCCATTCTTCCGGTTCCAATGGCAATTCTCTCGAAGGTCACCGATACCCCTGCCCGCGCTGCAAAGAAAGAAATTACAATTACAGCTAAACTAAGTAGTGCAAACAGCGTAACTGGGTGAGGCAATCGATTCCCTACTCTTTCTACTGTATCAAGAAATCGATTAAAAATACCTTTCTTCTTTACTTCTTGACTCATTTTTCTCACTCCTAACTTCCATTTTTTGGATAGGCAATGCTATCACTAGTCTTTTTTTGCCTTTTCAAATGTGCAGTTGGTGCTACTCCCCGAAGGGAAACAGCAACACGGGTTTGTGCCGGCTATAATACAGGGGGCCGGAAGCACTCCGTTTATTCCTTTAGATTCATATCAGTTATTATCCCTCTGCTCACCAGTGCAATTCTTGCTTCCTCGTCGGCGGGTTTATAACCACGTTCAAGCAAATTTACGATATGTCGCTTGTTGTAGATGAATGGCAAAACAATCCAACCAATGCCGAAAAATAGCAATAGCAACAAGTGTAGGATCGTCCATTTTACGTCTCCTCTAAACAAGGGAACAAAAGGGCCGAAAAGCAACATTGTCCATGAAAACCCGACAGGGGCTTTTTTCATCACCCCGGCATCGTTTATGAGGTTTACCATCATACTAAACCCTCCCCTAAATGGTATTTATTGTAAATACTGTCTATGACAGCTTGCATGCTACTATTAAGCGTTATTTAAGGGGTTTAGAGACATTTATAGACTATAGACGGCTCATATTCAATTTTAAAACGGCTCGGCGACCCCACCTCACCTCTTTTTGAACTTCATGTATCCTGTGGCACCTCACATGCGCCTGACGGCAAGGTTGAGGCCGAGAACAGCTAGAGATTCAACAACATATAAACGTTGTCGAGATCATCTTGTGTTATTCCAATATAAGCAAGCGTTACAGCCGAGCTTTAGTGATTCATCAACTTTTTAATATCGGACAGATCAAGGCTCATTTTTAAGCATGGTAACCAAAGGTTTTCCTAAGTATATGAGCCCCTATCCTTTCTTCTAAGCCCGCAAGCCGTGCTGCATCATTCAAGATCCTATAGGCTTGGACTCTGGAAATGGGGCCGTTATCCTTCTTCCTGGAAGGGAAAGATAGCCTTCTTTATTGAGGTTCTTAGTGTCTCCCAGGTATTTTTTCAAGGCCTTCTTTGCCGTTTCTCCCACGGGGAAGTCTTTTACCTTGCCAGTTTTATCCTCCCGAATCGTTATTCGGTCTTTGATCCTGTCCTTTTCATCGAGGACGCAGGAGACTTTCAGGCCTAAAAGATCCGAAACACGCAACCCCGAGTTGATGCCGAGAGTGAAAAGAGCATAATCCCGATAATTCCGTCCCTTCAAAATGGCTTTAAGCTGCTGGATCTTCTTTTTATCTCTGATGGGCTGTACAAATTCCATAACTTACGCCCCCTTATAAAAGCAACATACCATACGCATATAATAAGTTATGTTGTGTAACGTGTATTGTCAAGGAGAATTTGTAATTATATATTCATTAAACTGTCGATAATATTGATTATAGTCAAATCTCTTTGCATCTAAGTATTCAAAATATATATTCACTGGTTTCTCATATTCACCAAATTTTTCTTTAAGAAAAGAGTTAAATATCTTAGTATATACATATTCAGGATCATAGGAATGTAGAACCAATACATTGTAATAATCTTTATATGCATCAGAGCGATGGCAAAATATCAATAGTAATATGATCAATGTTAAACAGGTATGGTAAATATGATTATATTTGGAAAATAACTTCTTCATTTCCAGCGTTCCTCCGAAAACGCGAAACTAACTTTAAACTACATCAATCAAACATGGTCATTTATTCACATATATAATATCAGCTTACGATTATGCACTACCCGCATCAACAACCCTTGTCTTTTATTTGCTATTATTATACTATAACAGCATGGAAACTGAAAGAACTTAGTTTTGCGAAAGTTGATTGAGAATATGCAACATCTATTCCTATAAAATATTATAAGTTATGCTACGCTTGCCTTAATAGGTTCGAAATGACTATTGCTGTTAGCATAGGAATTTTAGATACAATCCTGTCAGTATTCTTTTGCGATACGCATTAATAAAGTTTATAATAGCATAATGGCCTAAAAACAATAACTTAAAAACACACAAAAATTAAGGAGGAATGACGCTTGAGTGTAAAGCGTAGGCTAATTGTGTTGACAATCGGTATTTTGATAACAATATGTGCGATGGGGTTTTTCCCTAAGCACTAGATGATATATCTGAAGCAACGAGATCTTTCGTCGACATCGTAACAAATGAAGCAGAGGAACTTAAAAACATCGCAGAAGATAATGCCGATGCCATTTCTTCAGCAAATGCCGGAATCGAAGAGGTTGCCTCTGCAGCGCAAGGTGCTGCAGAGGCAGCAACCGAAGCCTCAAATCAGGCAGAGTTGCTGAGAGGAAATGCACAACAAACGGGAGACCTGATTTCCAGCGCAGCTAAGAGGGTAAAAGATATGGCCGACTCCTTCAGACACATTGCCAATGTCATATCTCAACTTAACGAAAGGGCCGGGCAAATAGGAAATATAGTCTCGACCATTTCTGGAGTCGCTGACCAAACGAACTTGCTCGCATTAAACGCAGCTATAGAATATAGAAGCGACAAGAGCCGGCGAACACGGTAAAGGATTTGCTGTCGTTGCCGATGAAGTAAGAAAGCTTGCCGAAGAAAGCAACAAAGCAGCCATGCAAATTGGCTCGTTAGCTAAATCCATAATCGAGGAAACAGCACAGGCCGTAAACGTTACAAACAAAGGCGTTGAATTGGCAGCTGCCGGGGAAAGAGAAGCACAGATGATGGAAAAACACATTGAAGATGCTTTGAGGGCCATTGAACTGATCGTCGATCAAATTCAAAACGTCGCCGCCACAGCAGAAGAACAATCTGCAAGCACGCAAGAGATGGCAGCGTCGATCGACAGAGTTGCACAAGGAGTTGACGCTACGAGGGAAAAAGCTGAAAGCATGTCAAAATCCGTGAAAGAATTGGAAGAACGTGTAGAAGCTTTAAAGCAGGCATCAGAAGACTTGGAAAAACTGGCGAATGATCTTCAAAAAGAAATCAGACTTTACAAGTTAGATTCAACTACCCCCTCAGGCGGGCCAGAGGGTTTAGTTCCAATCGAATAAGATCCTTGCATAGATAAATGCGGCGGATATAACTCGCCGCATTTATCTATTATTTACTAACTATTCAACTTAACAACCTATCTTATTGAAACAAACCCTGTTTCCGATACAATTCTTTGACCCTCATCACTTAGCATAAAGTTTATAAACCTCATCGTTTCCCCTGTGGGCCAACCTCGCGTGAACATAAAAAGGTATCTCGATATCGGAAATTCCCCGGTACGAGCTGTTTCGGGCTTAGCCTCGATGTTTTCGACTGTGATTGCCTTTACGCTGCTATTTAGATAGCCTATTCCAATATATCCGATAGCTAACTCGTTTGTCGACACCGCTTGGACTATTGCACCGTTAGATGCCATGACCTGCGCTCTCGGTGTGATTCTTTCGCCATTCATAACCTTTTCTTCCCAAACCTCATAGGTCCCGGAACTGGTATCTCTGTTTATAACGGCAATTCTCTTATCCGGACCGCCTACATCCTCCCAATTGGTGATCTTGCCGCTATATATATCCTTTAATTGTTGTAAAGTTAAGTTGTTGACGGGATTTTTGGGATGGATAATTGGCACTATAGCGTCTATGGCAACTCCAAAGGGGACGGGATACGCACCTTTTTCGAAAGCCAACTTTGCTTCCTCAAGTTTTATAAATCTCGAGGAATTAGCTATATCACATGTGCCATCTATTAGCGCCTTAATGCCATTGCCGCTTCCCTCTCCGGTAAGGGAAAATTCGGTATTAGGGTAAAGCTGAGCATAAGATTCAATCGCCGCTTGCGCTATTGGCAAAAGGGTAGTAGAACCCTTCATAGTCAGACCGGCTGCCCACGCAGCATCCCCAAAACCCATTCCAAACAATACAACCAAAATCAAAAGCGAAACTAATTTCTTCATTCCTTACCCTCCCCCGCATTTTTATTGACTTCATATAAATATTAACAAAGATGCGTAACGCCTATATCACATAGAGGTAACGAAGGCGTTACGTCGCCTTATATCAACAAAACAGCCAAACGAAGGGAGCAAGTAAAAACACCGAAAGCACGGCCCTCATAAAGTAGATTGCTGTCAATTTCGGAAAATCCAGAGGGATAGAGGAATTTAAAATCAACACACCAATTTCAGTCATGTATATTAACCCCGTAGCTGATATACAGGCACACATAAACTTAGCAGCAACTGTAGTGCACGTAGCCCCTATAACTGCAGCCAAAAACTGATCGGCAAAAGCCAACACAAATGCGGGTGCAACTTTGTAAGCTTCAGGAATTTTCACTAATTCCAGCATGTATGCAAAGGGCAGGGAAATCCATTGAAAAATAGGCGTATAGGTTGCAATTATCAGAACTATCGTTCCCCAAGAGACGACAAGAGGCATGGTGGAGACTATTAAAAAACAAAAGGTTTGATAACAAGTCCTTGCTACTGTATGTATGCCCTCCCTGTTGGCCCTCTCTACTGCTGTCTTCAAGGCCCATGAGTGAAGAGTATGATCAGGGGGAATCTCTGCCTCGGGCCTCTGTTTACCGGATCTTCCCGAATAGCTGTCTGGAATGCCCTTAAGGGGCCAAAAACGAGGGGCCAAAATGGCCAAAATGAACGACACGGCGTAAATTGTGATCAAAATTTGGAAATACATATTCGGCAAACCCACGAAGTCAGCCATAACATAAATATAGGCAACACTTAAAATTGAAAAGGAGGTGGAAATTATGGCCGCTTCTCTATCGCTGTAATATCCTTCGTCGTGCAATCTAGTGGTGATCGCAACACCAACGGAACTGCTTCCAAGCCACGAAGCCAAAGTATCGATAGCAGATCTGCCTGGTAACGTAAAAAGGGGATGCATCAGCGGACGAGCCAGCGTCCCAACATACTCCATCAATCCAAAATCCGTAAGCAGGGAAACTGCAGCAGCCAAGACACTAAAAATTACCAAAAGTGACGGCGCAAGCACCAGCACCGGAGTACCTCCCGTATCCATGCTCCAGATCGCCTCGGGACCGATTTTATAATATACCATCACAGAAAATATTGCTCCCAATATACGAGAGATGCTCCACAACGGACTAACTACAAATAGATCTTTGAAAAATTGGCTTTTCATAATAAAAGAAGGCTTAAACAATGAAGCATAAATAGTGATAATTGCGCTCGCCACAACCAATGTCATGGCTGTGACTACCAGAATTGGCTTTAAAGCCTCTTTCCCCCAATCGATAACTATTCCAAGGACAGTATTGAATGTTCCGTCTTGAGGAAAGGGAACGAGGAAAAAGAGGACACCTAAAGCAGAGGGAATTAAAAAACGCATAATTTCGATAGAACTAAAAGCTTGTTTTCGCACTTGCATGCAACAACCCCCCAAAGTACAATTGTAGTGACACCTTAGCAATATAATATGCATCGTTAAACCCCAGATAAACGGGAATTATTATACTAAAAAATAGTTACACAATCCAGCAAGAAGGTTTAAACAGAAACGCGTTATATCGCATAGTAACATGATATTATAACAATACTATGACTAATTTGCATTGACTCGGGTAGAAATACTGTTGTAAAATAAAGCAAATTTATTCTTTCTTCCTCATCTTTATAAGGAGGTTTTGTGCTTAGTGAGAAGCATGCCCGCCACTGATAATAACCCTTTATGGTATAAAGACGCCATAATCTACGAAACCCATGTGAAATCCTTTTACGACAGCGACGAGAACGGCATAGGGGACTTCCGCGGACTTACGGAAAAATTAGAGTACCTAAAAAACTTAGGCGTGACGGCAATTTGGCTTTTGCCCTTCTATCCTTCCCCTTTAAAAGACGATGGCTACGACATAGCGGACTATTTCAACATTCATCCAGATTATGGTACTTTAAGAGACTTTCGTTCTTTTCTAAAAAAGGCACACGATATTGGCTTAAAAGTAATTACGGAGCTGGTGTTAAATCACACTTCGGATCAACATCCTTGGTTTAGGCGGGCTCGCGAATCCAAAGGGGGCTCTCGCTGGAGAGATTTTTACGTATGGAGTTCCGATCCAAATAAATTTTCCGAGGCAAGAATAATATTCAAGGACTTCGAAAATTCAAATTGGACCTGGGATCCTGTGGGTAATGCCTATTTTTGGCACCGTTTTTACTCTCATCAACCGGATCTTAACTACGATAATCCGAGGGTAAAAAAAGAAATTTTTAGGGTTCTAGATTTTTGGTTCGATATGGGCATTGACGGAATGAGGTTGGATGCCGTGCCCTATCTTTACGAGCGCGAAGGGACAAATTGCGAAAACCTTCCCGAGACCCACCAGTTTTTAAAAGAACTGCGCGCTCATATGGATGCCCGCTACCCCAACAGAATGCTTTTAGGAGAGGCGAATCAGTGGCCTGAGGACGCCGTAGCTTACTTCGGGGAGGGTAACGAATGTCACATGGCCTTTCACTTTCCCATCATGCCAAGGATTTTCATGTCGCTTTGGATGGAAGATCGCTTTCCGATAGTGGATATACTCGAGCAAACGCCGCAAATTCCTGAAAACTGCCAATGGGCTATGTTTCTACGCAACCATGACGAGCTCACTCTTGAGATGGTAAGCGATGAAGAACGCGATTACATGTATCGCGTATATGCAAAAGATGCGCGGGCAAGGATTAATCTTGGAATCCGCAGGAGACTGGCCCCGCTAATGGGAAATAATAGGCGCAAAATAGAGCTTATGAATGTTTTGCTTTTTTCTTTGCCCGGCACACCGATCATATATTATGGCGATGAGCTTGGAATGGGAGATAACTATTTCTTAGGCGACAGAAACGGAGTTCGCACTCCCATGCAATGGAGCCCCGATAGAAACGCAGGCTTTTCTAAAACAAACCCCCATAAACTTTACCTTCCGGTAATAATAGACCCAGAATATCACTATGAAATGATCAACGTAGAGACGCAGGAACGCAATCTTTCCTCAATGCTCTGGTGGATGCGTAGAGTTATCTCGGTAAGAAAACGCTTTAAATCCTTTGGCAGGGGAGATATAAATTTCATAGATTCGGGCAATCCGAAGGTATTAGCCTTTACCAGGAATTTCGAGGACGAAACGATATTGGTAGTCATAAATCTCTCTCGTTTTTGCCAGGTCACAGAGCTCGATCTATCCCAATATGAAGGATACGTGCCAGAAGAAATTTTTAGCGGAAACCGTTTCCCAAGAATTGAACCGAATAAACCATACACTTTGACATTGGGAATTCATGATTATTTTTGGTTTAACCTGTTGAATAAAAGAGAATCTATCTCCATCGAGGCGGAGGATGAACCACTTTCTACCATAGAAATTAATAAAATTGCAGATTTATCTGTCAATATCCTTTCAAGTAATTTTTTTAAAGATACAATAAAAAAATACCTTAACAAATGTCCATATTTCGGCGGTCAAAATAAAAATATTAGGAATATCGATATTTTTGATATCGTCTCTATATCGGGAAATCAATATTTTGATACCGGTTTCTTGTTTCTTAATATCTCCTATCCTCAAGGAGAGAAAGATCGATGCCTTTTGCCCTTTACTTTAAAAATGGATAACGAAGCGTTATATATAAGACAAAACCATCCGGAATGCATTATTGCAAATGTCTCAATCGGGGGCCGCAACGGTATTTTGTGCGATGGTACTTATTCTCCCGACCTGATCGAAAACCTCATCAACCTTATGTCGAAGAGGAAAAGGGTTCAGGGCAACATAGGGCAGATGATATGCAAAAAAAGTAATTTATCCGGCAATCTCGACATTGCAGAAGATAGAAAAACATCACAATTAAAAATAGAAATATACTACCCCTGGTCTAACCTGATAACTTACGGTTTTTCCATCGCCGTCAGACTTTATCACAAACTGGAAGAGGGAATAAATGTAAGCGAGGACATTTTGCGCTATCTAACGGAAATGCGTTTTAAAAATACATTGCCCTACATCGGCTCCTTCAGATATTTATCTAAAACTGAAGAAACCACTATCGGCATTTTGCAAAGAAACATTCCAAACCAAGGGAACGGATGGGAATATGTCCGTAATATGGGCGAGCTGTTTTTCGAGCGCCTGCTTTCATTGGGCAAAGCGGAGTTACCGAAAGAGACTGCTTCAGATTGCATAGACGGACTATTCCTAGAAATGATATCTCTGCTAGGGAAGCGCACTGCCGAGCTTCATAAAGCTCTCAGTTCTTCCGGAAAAAATCCGGAGTTTTCCCCCGAACCTTTCACAAAACTATATCAAAGGTCCGTGTATCAGTCGATGAGAAATGAGTTGGGACATTCCATTAGAACATTGTCATATAAAATTGGGTCACTTTCTGAAGACCTTGCGGCGCAAGCCCGAGAGGTCATGGAGATAAAAAAAGACATTCTCGATAAAATTCGGCTTATTTATCAGGACAAAGTCAAAGCTCAAAAGATACGAATTCACGGCAATTATCATCTCGGGCACGTACTTTTTACCGGTAAAGACTTCCTTATTACGGGATTTGAGGGTGATATGACAAAGTCTTTAGGGGAAAGAAAGATAAAGCGCTCACCTTTGAGAGATGTTGCCTCTATGCTTTATTCTCTTAACAGAGCTGCCAGGATTTCGTTGCGAAAAGCCTCGTCCTTCACAGAAGAAACAGAATCGCTAACACCGCCTATGAAGTTATGGCGTGAACTCGTTGGAGAGGCTTTCCTAAAAAGCTACATTGATAACTCCCGTGGCGAGCTCTTCCTGCCGGAAGACGATAATTCCATCAAAATATGGCTTAACGCTTTTTTGCTGGAAAGAGCCCTTCTCGAGCTGGATCTGGAGCTTTCTCACGAAAAAGGACAGCCCGATATTCCCATTGGAGAGATAATATCAATAATGAAAATATAAGAACTGATTTTGTGGAGCGTGATCGAATGGAAAAATATGTGTGTATTCACGGACATTTCTATCAACCGCCTAGAGAAAATCCATGGCTTGAAGAAGTGGAGTTAGAAGAATCGGCATTACCCTTTCACGATTGGAACGAGCGCATTACGGCTGAATGCTACGCTCCTAACGCTGCTTCAAGGATCCTTGGAAACGACAGACAAATTATCGCTATTACGAACAATTATTCCAAGATAAGTTTTAACATTGGCCCTACCCTGCTTCTTTGGATGAAAAAACATGCGAAAGATACATACGAAGCAATAATAAATGCTGACGAAGAATCCAAAAAACGTTTTTCGGGCCACGGAAGTGCCATTGCTCAAGCATTCAACCATATGATCATGCCCTTGGCAAACGATCGAGATATACGCACTCAAGTATATTGGGGATTAAAGACCTTCGAAAGCAATTTCAACCGAAAACCTGAGGGAATGTGGCTACCCGAAACAGCTGTAAACATAAGAACTTTAGAGGCATTGGCAGAGTTCGGCATCAAGTTTACGATATTAGCTCCCCATCAGGCTGCAAGATGTAGGGTAATAGGGGAACAAGAATGGCAAAACGTGAGCGATGCTAAAATCGACCCAAGACTTCCCTATCTCTGCAACCTTCCATCGGGAAAGAAAATAAACATATTCTTTTACGATGGTCCGATATCTAACGATATCTCCTTTGGAGGTCTGCTCGACAACGGCGAAACATTGGCCAATCGCCTCATTGGTTGTTTTTCCGACAACAAGGAAGCTCAATTGGTCAACATTGCGACGGATGGAGAAACCTACGGACATCACCATCGTTATGGGGACATGGCCTTGGCCTATTGCTTATCTTTCATCGAATCCAATAATTTAGCCAAGATAACGATTTACGGCGAATATCTCGAAAAATATCCTCCAAATCATGAAGTCGAAATAATAGAGGGCTCTTCCTGGAGCTGCGTTCACGGAATCGAGCGCTGGAGAAGCAATTGCGGTTGCAACAGTGGACTACACCCCGGTTGGCAACAGGAATGGAGAAAACCCCTCAGAGAGGCAAACGACTGGCTAAGAGACACACTCTCCCTTCTATACGAGGAAAAGGCAAAGGATATCTTTTCAGATCCCTGGAAGGCAAGAGATGAATATATTCGCGTCATTTTAGACAGGTCTGATGATAACGTTTACGCCTTTCTCGAAGAACAATCGTGCAAAAAACTCTCAGATGAAGAGGTTGTCAATGCACTCAGGCTTTTGGAGATGCAACGTCATGCCATGCTGATGTACACAAGTTGCGGGTGGTTTTTCGATGAGATTTCGGGTATCGAATCAACTCAAGTGATAAAATACGCTTCAAGAGCAATCCAGCTCGCTTCTTATTTCACCGATTCGCAGCTCGAATCAAAATACCTCTCCATTTTGGAAAAAGCACCGAGCAACATCGAACACATAGGAAACGGGAGAAAAGCTTATGAGATATATGTCCGCCCTTCTCAGGTAGATATGCTAAGAGTTGGAGCTCATTATGCAATATCCTCGATCTTCGAAGAAAAACAAGAGGATATAGATATCTACTGTTACAATGTGCAATGCAACCGATTTGAAAAAAAGCGCGCCGGCAAGCTAACTTTATGCGCAGGGGAGGCTTCCTTTTTCTCCAACATCACCTTTGAAGAAAAGGTAATTGCCTTCGCTGCCCTTCATATGGGCAAGCATAACGTACTAAGTGGCTTAAAAGAACATAGCGGCAACGGCGAGTTCGAAGACCTTATTTCAAAAATGAAAGAGGCGTTAAAAATAGAAGATATTTCCACTTTGGTCCAGCTTATGGACGATTTCTTCGAAACTCATAATTATACGCTTAGACATTTATTCAAAGATCAACAAAGAAGGGTTATAAATTACATTTTCGAAGAACCCCTACACAACATTATAGACGTAGCATTTCGCGGCATCTTGGAATCTCACTATACGACTATGAACTTTCTAAAAGAAATCGGCACCCCGATCCCGAAACCATTGGAAAGGGTCGCGGAAGTTACGCTTAATGCCGATTTCCTGAAACTCTTGAGTTACGATACCTTCGATCTTAAAACTTTAAAAGTAGTTGCAGAAGATGCCAAACGTCTTGATATACCTTTAGACAGGGATGCGATTGGCCTCGCTTCTTCCTCTTTGATGGACACTTTCTTTACAATGCTCAAAGATAAACCCTTCGAAATAGAAATTTTAAGCAAAATTAACGACACGCTTGATTTGCTCAACGAACTTAAATTGCCACTATATCTATGGAGAGCACAAAATGTATATTTTCATCTGACAAAGGACGCCTATCCTAAAGTCAAAGAACACCTGGACGAAAAAGATGCCGAAAGATGGACAGAACTGTTCAGGAGGGTCGGAGAACGCTTAGGCGTTAGGGTGGGATGACGTTGCCTATATATTCCAAAAGATTTAAACGAAACAATATAGTAAAAGTATAAAATGACGGAGAATAACTCATGGATGAAATAGACGGAAGAAACAGGGTTGTCATTGAAAATGTATATCCTGAAATAGACTGCGGGAGATTTCCAATAAAAACAACTGTGGGTTCTGGCGTTTACGTCGAAGCCGACGTATTCGCCGATGGTCACGATGAAGTGCTGGCCTTTTTGCTTTATCGCAAATCTGACGAAGAGGATTGGAAAGAGGTCCTTATGACTCCTCTTTTCAATGACAGATGGTACGCTTACTTTCCTGTAGAAGGCATGGGAGAGTATTTGTACACTATAAAGGGAGGAATCGACCATTTTTCAACATGGCGAAAGGACGTTATAAAAAAGATAGATTCAGGACAAGATGTTTCTGTCGAATTAATAATTGGAGCAGACATGCTGCACCAAGCCTCCAAAAGACATCGGGGCGATAAAAAAAATATCCTGTTGGAATTCGCTAAAAGACTTGACCGCCTTTCATCTAATATAAATACACATGCCATAGTCTCACTATTAAACGCAAAGGAATTTCAACGCCTTAACATGTCGTGTTTTAATGAAGATTTTACTTCCTTCTATGAAAAAAACCTTCGGGTTACAGCGGATCGAAGGAAGGCAAATTTCAGCTCTTGGTATGAGTTCTTTCCCCGATCTAATCCGGGAAAAGGTAAGGTGCACGGATGCTTTAACGATGCGATGCAGCTTCTGCCAGAAATCGCTAAAATGGGCTTTGATGTTGTGTACCTTCCACCCATTCACCCAATCGGCAAAACAAACCGTAAGGGAAAAAACAATTCCCTAGAAGTTTCTCCCCAAGACCCGGGAAGTCCCTGGGCCATTGGCTCTTCGGAGGGAGGTCATAAGGATATAAATCCTCAACTGGGCACAATGGACGATTTTGTCTCCTTCGTTAAACAAGCGGTCGATCTGGGCCTAGAAGTTGCCCTAGATCTGGCTTTTCAGTGTTCTCCCGATCATCCATACGTAAAGGAACACCCCGAGTGGTTTAGGTGGCGGCCCGACGGAACTATCCAGTATGCAGAAAACCCTCCAAAAAAATACCAAGATGTCGTCCCCTTCGACTTCGAGTGCGATGATTGGAGATCATTATGGGAAGAGCTCAAAAGCATAGTCATGTTTTGGATAGAACAAGGAGTAAAGATCTTTAGAGTTGACAACCCCCACACTAAACCCTTTGCTTTTTGGGAGTGGCTCATCGGAGAAATAAAGAAAATTTACCCCGAGACTATCTTTCTATCCGAAGCATTCACTCGACCAAAGGTTATGTACAGGTTGGCGAAGCTCGGTTTCACTCAGTCCTACACATATTTCACATGGCGCAATACCAAGTGGGAAATTACGGAATATATGAAAGAACTGACACAAACTCAGGCCAAAGAATTTTTCCGGCCCAATTTTTGGCCCAATACACCCGACATACTCCCCGAATACCTTCAATACGGGGGGAGACCGGCATTTATCGTAAGGTTGGTGTTGGCTGCAACCCTTTCCTCCAACTATGGAATATACGGACCTCCATTCCAGCTTTGCATATCCGAGGCAGTGTCTGGCAGGGAAGAATACCTTAACTCCGAAAAGTACGAGATCAAACATTGGGATTGGGATGCACCAGGTAATTTGAAAGAAATAATAGGAAGAATTAACAGGGCAAGAAAAGAAAACGCTGCCCTGCAGGAGACTAATAACATAATATTTTGTGAAGCTGAGGACGAAAACGTAATATTTTATTCAAAGGTCGCTGATGATCTATCCAATGCTATCCTGGTGGCAGCCAATTTGGATCCTTTTCACGTTCACGAAGCAACACTGCACATCCCTTTGAAAACGCTTGGCATCGAGGAAGGACAATCCTATTTGCTGGAAGACCTGTTAGGGGGAGAGAAATTCATCCTCCAGGGAGAACACTTGCGGTTGAAGATCGATCCCTTCATCATCCCTGCCTATGTGTTCAAGGTGCACCGAAGATTACGCCGAGAGTCGGATTTCGACTACTTCATGTAATCGTGCAATAAAGACAGTTAGGAGTGATTTCAACACAATGTTCGAAACTAATTTTAACGATATTTCGGAGGACTTAAAAAAACATTTGCCTGCCTACCTGTCAAGCTGTCGCTGGTTTGCCTCCAAGACTAAAGACATCGCAGAGGTGGATATTTTAGATTGCTTGCCCATGAAAAGAAATTTAAAAACGTATATGCTGATTTTGAGGGTCGCTTTAGACGACGGCTCCATCGAGCATTACTCAATGCCCATCTCTGTTATCGACAAAGCGCTCTCGAAGGAGCAAAAAATAGGTCTAATTTTAACTTTAGAGGATGGCACACATATAATTGAAGGCATTTTTGACGTTGGTTTCAGAGATGCCTTGTTCGAAACAATAATCAGGGGCAAAACTATCGAGGGGATAAATGGTGTGCTTTCAGTCTCTGTCAATACCAAAAATATTTCCCATTTCATCGATCATGGCATAAAAATTTCATCTAAAGTTTTAGCGGCAGAACAGAGCAATTCATCCGTCATTTATAATGACAGTTTTTTCTTAAAACTCTACAGAAAGCTCGAAATCGGACCCCATCCTGAGGCGGAAATGGCACGCTTCTTGTCTGAAACCGGATTTACTCATGTACCACCCTTTATTGGCTCCATGAAATATATGCAGAACGAAGAAAAAACCTGGCTCGAAATTGCTTTACTTCAAGAGTACGTTAAAAACATAGGCGACGGATGGACATATTTCATTGCAGTACTTAAAAATACTATCAAAGCACTTAAATCGGCCGATGATTCCGACAAATATTTTTTGTTGCCTTTAAAGGAAGAAATAAATAGGACATATGCAATGGCCTCTTTGCTTGGAAAGCGGACAGCTGAAATGCATTTGGCCTTATCTTCGGACAGAAAAAACGATAGCTTTGCTCCCTTGCCATTCAAAGGAGAAGCCAAAAATGAGGCTTACGCTAAAGCACGTTTATGGATGGAACAAGCGATGAAGATTTTAAACAATAACATACAAATACTTCCCTCTCCAACGGCCAAGCTGGCAAGAAATATTATCGACAACCAAAAATTACTTCTAGATAGATTAAAATATTATTTCACTGCCTCCGGTGGAGAAATTTTAAGGATACATGGCGACTACCATCTGGGGCAGCTGCTCTTTACAGGGAATGATTTCTTCATAATAGACTTTGAAGGAGAACCGGCAAGAAGCTTAAGAGAACGCAGAAAAAAACAAAGCCCTTTGAAAGACGTCTCGGGAATGATACGCTCCCTTCATTACGCTGTCAATTACGCCCTCAAAAGCTTGGCCTGTGACGACGAGGCATCTTCTTTCTGGGCAAAGATATGGTATGATAATGTATGTTCATCATTTTTATCTTCCTATCGTCAAGAGGCAATGGACGCTTCCTTTTTGCCCGCTGATGATGAAGAATTTAACGCTACTTTAAAAGCTTTTCTGATGGAAAAGGCTGCTTATGAAATATGTTACGAATTCAACAATCGCCCTGACTGGGTTCACATTCCCCTCAAGGGAATCGAATCTATTATAAATTAGACAAGTCAGGCGAGGAGGGTATACATGAATAATCGTAAAGAATCAACATGGACTTCTCCGTTCACAGATATGGATATATATCTTTTCAAAGAGGGCAATCACTTTCGCCTTTACGAAAAGTTGGGCGCGCATCTTTGCAACAGCGGAGTTCGCTTTGCCACATGGGCTCCAAACGCCAAATCCGTTTCCGTCATAGGCGAATTCAATAACTGGGACAAAAAGGCGCATCCTTTAAGCCCAAGACAAGACGAGACAGGAATCTGGGAGGGTTTCATAGAGGGAATAGATTCGGGAACGCTTTATAAATATCATATCGTGTCAAACTACAACAATTATGAAGTAGACAAAGGAGATCCCTATGCTTTTTATTGGGAAAGGCCACCCAAGACAGCCTCGATTGTTTGGGACTTAAACTACGAATGGAAGGACGAAAAGTGGATGAAGGAAAGGGTTAAACATAACTCTTTCAAAAGCCCTATGTCCATCTATGAGGTGCATCTTGGTTCTTGGAGGCGCTTTCCTGAGGAAGGCAACAGGTTTTTAACTTATCGCGAATTGGCGTCTTTTTTGCCAAATTACGCGAAAGAAATGGGGTTTACCCATGTCGAGTTCTTGCCAGTAATGGAACATCCCTTTTATGGTTCGTGGGGATATCAAACGCTCGGCTACTTTGCTCCAACCTCCAGATATGGTACTCCCCAGGATTTTATGTATCTCATCGACGTATTGCACCAAAACAACATAGGCGTGATCCTCGATTGGGTGCCCTCCCACTTCCCGAACGATGGTCATGGCTTGGTCTTTTTCGATGGAACACATCTTTATGAACACGCTGATCCTAGAAAGGGCTTTCATCCTGACTGGAAAAGCTGTATTTTTAATTACGGCAGAAACGAAGTACGCAACTTCCTAATTTCAAGCGCTCTTTTCTGGTTGGATAAATACCACGTAGACGGAATAAGAGTCGACGCCGTGGCTTCTATGCTTTATCTCGACTACTCGAGAAAGGATGGCGAATGGATACCTAACGAATACGGCGGAAGGGAAAATCTTGAAGCGATACATTTTCTAAAGCGTTTCAACGAAGAGGTCTACAGAAACTATCCTGACGTTCAAACCATTGCAGAGGAATCTACTGCATGGCCTCAAGTAACCAGACCTACCTATCTGGGTGGATTGGGGTTTGGCATGAAGTGGAACATGGGATGGATGCACGATACGCTCGAATATTTCTCGAAAGATCCCATATTTAGACAATATCATCATAACCAGTTAACCTTTAGTATATGGTATGCCTTTTTCGAAAATTTCGTGCTGCCATTATCTCATGATGAGGTCGTCTATGGCAAAGGTTCGCTAATTGCCAAAATGCCGGGAGATGATTGGCAAAAGTTCGCTAATTTGCGGGCTCTTCTGGGTTATCAGTGGCTTCATCCCGGGAAAAAGCTTCTTTTTATGGGTGGCGAATTAGGCCAGTGGAGGGAATGGAATCACGAATCAAGCATTGATTGGCACTTGTTGGAATACCCTAATCACGAAGGCATAAGGCGTTGGGTTCGTGATTTAAATCGTCTTTTGAGCAGTGAGCCTGCTCTTTATGAAAGAGATTTCGAGAATACCGGATTTGAATGGGTGGACTTTTCCGATTGGGAAAGCAGCATTATATCCTTTTTGCGGAAGTCAGAGAACGAAACAGTATTGGTAGCCTGCAACTTCACGCCCATACCTCGCTATAATTACAGAATAGGTGTTCCAAGCGGTGGATTTTGGAAGGAAATCTTAAACAGCGACGCTAAAGAATACGGCGGAAGCGGTCACGGCAACTTCGGCGGTCTTGAAGCAACTCCTGTCCCAATTCACGGCAGGTTTCATTCGTTGGTAATGACCCTTCCTCCTTTGTCTGTAATGGTTTTCAAAAAAGCATAATCCGCTAAAAATAAAGGATTGCCAAAAAGCATGCGTGCTTTTTGGCAACATTCCCTTAAGATTACCGCACAAATATGTTTTTGAAGGATAAAGTATACATGGACATATTGGTACGTATTTCGATCCACCTTACAGAGGACATGAAAATTCAGTCAAATGGGAGCAGAAAAACTTCTTTAGGGTCATCATCACTCAGAATATGGATGCCCCCATCACCACTATCCCCTTGACAAGGTGAGATAACAAATACGTCAGAAATCATTGACTAAATATTTATAGAAACGACGCTATAGTAGTAATATTAGATTTAATGAATACATGAATTTAGTTCTAGTATATCACCACCATTATATAGCGATAAAAATAGGAGCAGATAATCCTTGATATGCCTGGTTATGAGAAAATTGTTTTTTATGTGCTCTTTACCGTTCTGGGCCAAACCCTTAGCATATTCCGGTTCATACAAAAGCTGTTTGAGATAATGAACTGTGCCATCAATGGAGTAAGTCAGTATTCCGGAGTGCTTGTGAGCTATCTGTAGAGGAATGCCTCCGACTGCCGAGGCTATTACCGGTTTTTCCTTCCATAAAGCTTCCGCAACCGTTAACCCAAATCCTTCTTTAAGTGATTTTTGCAAGATTACACTTGACGCTCTCTGTAGCGCGTTTATCTCAACGTCACTTTTCGGGGGAAGTAACAATACGAAAATGTCAGGATCATCGGCTGCTGCGTTTTTGACCTCTTCTAACACTTTAACTCCCTCAGGGTCGTCGGTGGCGCCTCCTCCGGCAAGCACCAATTGACAATCCAAGTGTCTTTTGACTCTTTTGTAAACCTCGATGACTCCTATCGGGTCCTTTAAGTAATCAAAACGAGAAATCTGGGTTACTATGGGTCGAGATTTGTCTATCCCGAACTTTTCGAGAACCGAGTCAATTTCCTCCTGAGACAAATCTTTATTTTTGTCGCTTAATGGATCAATGGAAGGAGAGATCAAAACCTGCGGTACGCGCAATTTCCTGGCGAAGGCGGGTGCAGAAAAGACTGCGCTGTCGTATTTTTCTATATATAATTTCAGAAAAGCCATTACTTCTTCCTTGGGCGTCGTAAAATCTACATGACATCTCCAAACCCATTTATTCCCCAGCGATTCCTTTAGTTCAACCAAAACGATGGGCTGTGGGTCATGTATAAAAAAGATATCGCCCGTAAAATCCATCTCTTTGGCGTTTTTGCGATTGATTTCGAGAAAATACATAAATTCTTCCAGGGATATTTCAACGTCGACGCCATGAAGGGCATTATGCATTTTTTTGGTGATGTTAAAAAAATTTTCGTCACCTTTTATCGTATCCCAACGGGCATCTACGCTCAGCTGCTCTAATAAGCTGATCATTCGATTTAATATTTCGGCTACTCCACCACCAACCTTTGTCGAATTTATATTTCTTATCACCTTTCCCTCGAGCTTGCCAGCCAACAAATACAGCTCATCTATGATATCCTGTCCCACTATCGAAGAGTATTCTTTAATGTTCGTTGTCAAAACAATCATCTCTCCTCAATATTTTAATGATCTTTTTTCTTAAACCTTCCAATGTAAAGGCATAGGGATCCATCCGCGATATCCTGTCTGCCAATTCATGCTCGCCAATATTCCTCAACCATGCAGAAAAATCATTCTCTCGCTTTTGGTAACGCAATCTTGGCTCAAAAATATGAAAACATATGGATGTGATTGGAATTTTCTCCATTGCCTCCGCAAACTCCGCCAAGGTATTTGCTGCAAAGTCCGTCTGAAAGACAAAAGTTTTGCAATCCATGAAGTGAAATTCATGCCCCTCTATGCAGCCGCTGATGTGCTTTCCGCTCAATATATGATCTTCTAATTTCTTTATATATCTTGTTCTCAGCTCTTCGATGGATTTTATATTAACTATATCCACACTGGTAATGCTTTCCCCTAACTCTCTCAGTCCCAAGATATTTGTTATCCAGTAGGCAAAATCGTTGGGCGGCTCGGGAGAAACGCGATAATGCTGCTGTAAGAAGCGGTGTGTATGGTAGTACATCGAAGATTCCGGTATTTTCCTGAGACCATCAAGAAGTTGAATTGGATCTTTCGCTTTCATTCCCAGCAATCTAGTCTGGTGGGTCTCCGAAAAAAAACGAAACTCATTGCTCATCAAACTTCACCTCTCGCTCTATTCTTCAGCATATCGAGCAAATTCCTCACATCTTTGTAGCTCATCACATTGGAACGTGCATTTGAATGGGTCATCCCGACCTTGACCGTCCATGCCTGAGTGGACAGGCTCCTGAAGAAATCTTCATCTGTTCTGTCATCCCCTATGGCAAGAACAAAGTCGTAATTTTTCTTGGAAAGAAAATAAAGTGCTGCTTTGCCCTTGTCAATACCCGCATTTCTTACTTCTATAACCTTGCGACCCTGTATAATCTGCGCATCCGTATTGGCCGTATATTGTAAAAGCAGGTCCGTTAATTCCCTTGCTGCATCGGCTGCTTGTTCCGGATCGGCCTTGCGGAAATGCCAGCTGACAGAATACTCTTTTTCTTCCAGAAAAGATCCCGGCACCTTATCGACATAATGCTTCAAAAGTGAAAGCACGTCTTTCTTCCATTCGCTGCTCGCGTGTCTCAATAACTCCCAATCCTTGCCCTTCTCTTTAATCCAAACGCCGTGTTCGGCCACGAAGTTTATATCGAGATCCCCGAGCCATTGCTGGAGGATACTTCTTTCCCTGCCGCTGATTATCACGATATCTACTTTATTTATTTTTGAAAGTTCGCGTAAAAGATCCAAAAGCTCCCTCGGCGGGATAGCTTTCTTGGGATCCCCGGAAAAGGGAACCAAGGTGCCATCGTAATCGAGGAAGAAGATGCAATGGTTGGCCTTTTCAAACTCGTCTAACATCTTGGCTGTAGCCCTTTTGTCGAGAATTTTGGTTTGGAATCTTCTCTGCTCGTCCTTGATATAATCCAATTCTTGAATAAACTCCGAGGCCCATTTCACCACATGATAGTTTTTCAACCTCTGTTGCATTCTTTCCAGCCTGTTTTGCTGCTCTTCAACGGGCATTTCCAAGGCCTCTTTAATCGAAGCAGCGATCTCTTCTCTGTCATTTGGATTTATCAAGATGGCCTCTCCCAACTCTTTGGAAGCACCTGCGAGCTCGCTTAAAATCAACACTCCGGCCATGTCCTTTCTAGATGCAACGTACTCCTTTGACACCAAATTCATACCGTCTCTTAGAGGTGTAATTAAAGCTACATCGCTAACTGAATAAAGGGCAACCAGCTGATGAAAGGGAACATGGCCGTATTTATAGTTAATTGGCACCCAGTTCAGCGTACTGTAAGCGCCGTTGATATTTCCAACCATCTGATCTATCTTTGTCTTAATCGCTTGATACCTATCAACGCCAATCCTCGATGGCACGACAACTAAAAGCAGAGTAACCTTCCCATGCCATTGAGGGTTGTTGGCAAGAAAGAGCTTATAACCCTCAAGTCTATTTAAAAGCCCCTTTGAGTAATCCAGCCTATCGACGGAAACTATGGTCTTTAAACCGGAAAGAATATTTTGAAGTTTTTCCCTCTCTATTTGCGTCTCCCTTGAGTTAACGGCATTGTTGAACCTATAGAAATCGATGCCCATTGGGAATGTATCGGCTTTGACCAGTCGGTGATCGATAAACATTTTACCCATGTTGTTCTCGTATCCTAAGAGGCGAAGGGTAGACCTCAAGAAATACTGTGTGTAATCATGGGTATGAAAACCTATCACATCTGCACCAAGTAACCCCTGTAAAATTTCTTTTGCCCAATTTTTGGGCAAAAGGCGGAACAACTCATAGGAAGGAAAGGGGATGTGCAAGAAAAACCCTATCGAAACCTCCGACATTCGCTGTCTAATAAGGCGGGGCAACAGCATCAGATGATAATCATGTATCCATAAGATATCGTCGGGCCTCAAAATTTCCATGATGGTTTCGCAAAAATGTTCGTTGACTTCTTTGTAAGACTCCCAACTTTCCTTTTCATAAACAACATATGTCGGAAAATAATGAAATAGCGGCCAAATCGTCTTATTGCAGAAACCGTGATAAAAGGCGTCCATCGTTTCCTCTTCCATGAACACCGGATAGGCATTAAATTGTGATTCCGCTATTTGTTTTATGTGTTCTTTATGTTCATCGCTAATTGAAGCCCCTGGCCATCCAAGCCACACATATTCGTTCCCTTCGGTAAATGAAGAGTGTTGCAACGAATCCAAATAGGCGCTCAGGCCTGTTACCAAGCCGCCTGCGCTCGCTTTTAACTTCAAATCCCCTTTATCGTCTTCTTCTACAGTAAAAGGAAGTCGATTGGAGGCGATTATCAGCCTCTTATGGTTCATTAGAATTCACCTCTCTTGTCTGGAGTTGCTGATGTAATTGACGAAAAAAGTTGTGGCAAGCATATTTGGAAGTTTGATTTAGCGAAACCTTATTTTGTACTTCCACGAAAGAGACGAGGAAAGAATATCTGCAAAAGGATCTAATAACGCATGCAATAAATGTCAATATTTTGATATCTAATTAGTTCTTCGGTTCTGTTAATATGAACATTCTAGGATTATAATAATACATCAAATGACAGGTAATTGTCGATAATAGTTAAAGAAAATTCAAGCAAATACAACATTGTTATGGTTATGGAGCTATAATTGTTAGGTGTAAAACCCTTAAGGAGCCAAGTTAAACATGGGTATTATGAAGAAATTATCAATCCTTGCTCAAGCAGCCAAATACGACAGGGTCTGTGGCAAAGATAGGAAAGGAGCAATAAAAGCAGGGACGAGCAACGACATCAATAATTTCATCTTTTATAGCCCCTGCAACGGTGGAGGCCATGTTCCGCTTTTAAAGGTCCTTTTCACTAATATTTGCATTAATGACTGCAAGTACTGCTACAACAGACGCTCAAATGATATCGAAAGAGCGATCTTCAAGCCCGCGGAATTGGCCAAATTAACCTATGAACTATATAGGAAGGGCCAAATAAAAGGCCTTTTTTTGAGTTCAGGAATCTACAAAAATCCCGATTACACAATGGAACTCATGATCAGTACGGCAAAAATCTTGAGGCGTATATTTGGCTTTGACGGCTATATACACTTAAAGATCATACCAGGAACTTCACCAGACCTTATTAAAGTGGCAATGTCATTGGCTACACGGGTTAGTTGCAATATTGAACTTCCGACAGAAGAAAGTTTAAAGCTCTTAGCCCCTGACAAAACTTCAAGTGATATTATCAGAGCACTTAAATCGGTTAGGTATAACTCTTTAGAACATGATATTAATATATCCACAACAACCCAGCTGATCATCGGGGCAACCCCGGAATCCGATGCAACAATCATAAAATTGGCCAATGCATTATATTCTGACAATTTGACAAAGAGAGTATATTATTCGGCATACATTCCGGTAAATCCTGGGGTTTTACCCGACGTAACCAATCCTCCTCTATTGAGAGAACACAGGCTATATCAGGCCGACTGGCTAATTAGATTTTACGGTTTCAAAGTAGAAGATATTTTTCAGGGAACGGAAAACCTCTCGAACGAAATGGATCCAAAAATGTTATGGGCTTTGAGAAACATGCATTTATTCCCGGTAGATATAAAAAGGGCTCCATATGAAAGCCTCATACTTGTTCCCGGCATAGGCCCAAAAACTGCAAAAAAGATTATAAAAGCCAGGCGCGAAGGTTATTTAGACGAACAGGGATTAAAACGCATTGGCATATCCCTCACACGGGCAAGAGAATTTATTACAATAGGCGGAAAACCTCTGCCTCAAGAGCAACCAAGCAATGAAAAACTGAAAAACAAATTTTCTTCCAGGACAAGACAACTCGCCCTGTTTTAGATGGCCGTGAGAAGCAACGTAAGTAATTATGGCAAATACCATTTTCGATACGGCATTTCCGGATGTTGGCAAAACAAATTAAGATTGACAAATTAATACTACATGTAAACATATTTAGGACATCTCTTCGCAATTATCCAAGGGATGCAATGTCTAAGGGACTATAAATGTATCACGTAATAATGAATGATGGAAAAGATTATGTTTCAATAAAGTAAAAGAGAGGTTTTCCCTCTCTTTTACTTTATTATACGTCAAAGATAAAAAAAGTTTATTATTTTATAGAGAGATATTTTTGAGGAACTTCTATTTCTGTCATCCCAAGATAACCCTTTCCAAACACGTATGTATCCTGATAAACCATGATGTAATTGGATTTCTCAACTCCCGTGCTCATATCGACATAAGGGCTCCCATTCACCTTGATGCCTGGTGTAATGCCTTTACAGGCATCAATGAAATCATCTATGGTTAATTCTGCCTTTCCTTCTACCACCCTTTTAGCAAGCTCGCCTAAACCAGCTGTAACCACATAGGGGTGGGAGTAAACCCATGTGCCTAGCCGTCCGCTGGCTCCTTTTTCTATTATCACTGCTTCAATCTTTTTAACTATTGCCGGGAAATCTCCTTTCTCCGCCGTCAAATCCAGGCCTAGTGCACCGGGATACCCCATAAGCGGAGACGCGTAATCGGGCTCAACGAAATAACCGCCATAATTTACAATCTGCCTTATTAACGGCTCGGTCTGGGCATCGTTAGTGCAGAAGAAAGCTGTTTCCTTCCCGTATTTTTCCAGCCATGCAGGAACTTTCTCAAGTATAAACTGTTGCGCACCGGCTACTCCAACATCGCTAACAGGGTCCGGAGCTGTCTCGAAATGAAAATTAACTCCAATATCCTTGCACACGACCTCCATTATGTTTCGTCTTCTCGACAGAAGTTCATAGCTCATGTGCCTGGGGAAGGAAATATGGACAAAATTTTTGGCACCCATTTTTTGTGCTGCCACGGGAAGTAGATAGCCCCTATATATGTCATTTGGGTTTACGGTCAAATCGGCTACCGACGATATAACGCCCGGGTCTTCCTGGGAATTGCCAGCTAAACATATGATATCCGGCCTTCTTTCTTTAACTCTCCTAAAGGCCTCTGTGGTTCCGGGCACAGCAGTACTGGCAATAATTGCTTTCATCATTGGATCGTCCGCCATTCCAACGATTTGGCTTATAGTAGTTTCCATCTCCTGCATGAAGTTGTCCGGGTATGTGACATGCTTAATCATGCCTCCCTGGGCTTCATTGCCATATATCTCCATCATCTTTTCGGCACCGCGAAGCTCATCTTCTTGTTGAGAAACTGTCCCAGTCATAATTCCAATATGAAAGGGTGCTTCTGCAAAAGCGAAACCACTACTCATCAAAAAAACAACAGTAGCTAGCATTACCATAAAACGCACTGCCGACTTCATAAATATCCCTCCCCATTATTTATTTGCGCGTTTATTATAATACTACACTACAAATAACTCCATGGGGATTTCGGCAGTTAATCTTTCTGCTCCACTTTTAGTGATCAAATAATCGTCCTCTACCCTCATGCCTCCATAACCTTCCACATATACCCCCGGCTCGATGGTCACAACGTCTCCCTCTTCAAGTACATCCGTTGAATTGGATGCCAATCTCGGCATTTCGTGAACTTCAAGACCGATTCCGTGCCCCAGACTATGAATGAAAAAGTTAGCCATATCACCGTCGGCCAGGACATTTCTCGCAACCATGTCCACTTCCCTGCCCGTAACACCTGCTTTTAATCTCGATGCAGCTTCGACATGGGCCTTGCATAGTAAATCATGCATCTCAACCGCTTTGCTGGGGGGTGTTCCAAAAATAATATTTCTCGTGATATCCGAGACATAACCGGCAAACCTGGCACCAAAATCCAATGTCGCCCATTCTCCAGATTGCCAGACTCTTGAGGTAGGCCTGCCATGCGGCAATGCCGACCTAATTCCGGAAGCCACAATAAAATCGACATTACCCCATCCGCCCTCCGCTCCAAGCATTTTCATTTCATACTCTAGCCTAGCAGCAACTTCGGTCTCTTTAATACCCGGCTTTAAATTGTCCAGCAACTTTAAAAAAGCCCTGCCGGCAAGTTGGGCTGCAATTTTAATAAGCTCAATTTCTTCTTTGCATTTCTTACGCCTACATGAAGCAAAAACATCGCATATATCGACCATCTCGAAGGCTGGTTTTTCAAATTTTAGATACAAACTAGTCGGAAGAGTTTTTGCGTTAAAACCGACTACTTCTGCCCCTAAATCTGCAAGCAGGGATTTCACAACTGAGACTAAATCCTGATCTTTTCTGTCCACAACTTTAAAGGGGGTTTGCTCCTTAGCCTGCAGAATATATCTCCCGTCGGTGATCAATACACATTCATTGCGGCTTTCCACCAGGGCTCCGCTGGTTCCGCGAAACCCGGAAAAATAGTAAAGATCTTCCCAACCCAACCCTTCAATATTAAATAAGACTGAAGCATCGATACCTTTACTAAACAGCTTTCTCCACAAAACATTACTACGTTCCAGTAAAATCTTGCGATTCATCGATTAATGACCTCTTTTCTAAGAATTTTGCAATTAATGTCACAAAATGCCTTTCAAAGGATAACAAGGGTTTGGATTATAGGCAAGAAAAACTTTATACTAGTTACAGAGAATAGAGAGCAGCCTCAAGTGCTTGTTGATAATCAGCAGACAACAAAATCTTTTATCATTTGTTGAGGTGAAATGGCTCACGGCAGTCGGAAAGATATGGTTAGAAAGCGTCAAAGGATGCTTTAGCTTGTAATCCAAACATGCCGGAGGAAATGATATCCTTATTACAAAAAGCCTTCATCGAATTTAAAGATTTCCAGGGCCTGAAAACCAACGTCAATGGATTTATAGCAAGCGACGATAAAAGATACGACGTGATAAGAGCTATTATGTAATAGCTACAGGACATTATCTTGCATTTTAATTAAATTAACTATACAACACCAGCTGGGCTCTGTCGTTGAAAAAGGTCTTACTGCCCCAAACAACTAATATAAACACGGTAAAAGCAACGCTTGCCAGTATGGCAAACATGATTGCCATTTGATATTTAATCGCGGTAACGGCGGGAACACCCGATAGGATTTGCCCCGACATCATTCCCGGCAAAAAGACGATGCCCATTCCAACCATAGAATTGATCGTGGGCAGTATGGCCGCCGTGAAGGATTCGTTAATAATTTCTCTAGAAGCTCTTTCGGGAGTTGCTCCAAGCATGAGCGCTCCCTCTATTAGTTCTTTTTTATCATGAAACCCCCTAAGCAGGCGTTCTGCTCCCAAGGTGATGCCCGTCATAGAATTGCCAATCAGCATTCCAGACAGCGGTATTACATATCGGGGCGAATACCAGGGCTTTACGGATAGAAGAACAAAAAAGAAAAATATCATAGTAATTATAGTGCCAAAAGCCATACTACAAGCCACTATACTGCGAAAACGCGGCGTCATATCAATTTTGACCCTTTGGTAGATGTTTTGTACAGCAAAAACCTCCATGATAGCCACAGCTGCCAGAGTCATCCACATCCTCTGAGAACCCAATATATAATCCAAAATGTAGCCCACAAGCACTAATTGGATGGTCATCCTCACAACGGCAATTAAAAGCTCAGTTTCTTTTTTTATGTTGCGTTGTCTGAGCATAACAAGGACAACAAGAATCAAAGCATATCCTGCCAATAAATTAAAAAACCCTATATCGACTACTCCCATCATCATTTTATAAGCCCTCCTCCGCCACAACTCCGCCGCCTTGTATTGTGACTGCAACATCGGCAAAACGTTGGGCAATGCTTTTAGAATGCACGACCATTATCAAAGTTCCTGCCTTTCTTTTTGCAAACTCCACAACGCTTTCGATGACCCTTTCTTCCGTCCCCTCATCAAGAGCGGATGTAGGTTCGTCCAGTAATATAACCTCTGGTTCTAAAAGCATTATTCTCGCCAATGCCAGGCGCTGTTTTTCTCCGCCAGAAAGCTCAGAAGCTATGGCTGAAAGAGGTTTGTCCAGCTGTGCCATACTCAGGACTTCGGATAAAACTTCGTCTCCCGCTTCATCCTTTCCTGCAAATTCAAGCCCTATTAAAAGATTATCCTTCACGCTTCCGGAAAAAACGGTAGGATTTTGAGGAAGCATTACCACTTCCCTACGAAGCTGGATTGGATCTATGTCTTCAATGTTGCGACCTTTATAAAATATCGAACCTTCATCAGGAGAAATCAGATTATTCAGAAGACGCAACAGCGTTGTCTTTCCGCTTCCGCTTTCACCTATTATGCAAGTTATTTTTGACTCGGGTATTTGTAGTTTGTCGATTTTTAGGATGTTTTTATATTTGACTTTTTCCAATTGAAAAGCCATTCAAATTCTTCCTTTCGTTTTTAAAATTAAAGCACTTCTTCGACCAATTCACGAAGTTTACCTATTGCTTGATTCAACGCATACGACCCTTTCTTGGTTATCGTATAGTATTTTCTAATCTTGCCGTTCACCAGTTTAGATTCGCACCTTAAATATCCATCCCTTGTCATCGAATGCAAAGTTGGGTAAATCGTGCCCGGACCAAGACGATACCCGTGCCGTTCGAGCTCCTCGATTATCCATAATCCATATATCGGTTCTTTGCTAGCGTGATGAAGAATGTGAATTTTTGCAAATCCCAAAAAAAGGCTACGAAGCATCAATATCGGCCTCCAATATCGATAATTGATATTAAAATTATTTTACATTAATGCTAAGTTTTACGCAACATTTAAAGTCAAATGACATTCCTGCAAACCTTATTCACTTTCATTTTTTTACGACAATTTTAGACAAGCAAAAGGCGCACTTTTAAGAAGCGCGCCTTTTCAACTTTATACTTCTGGATTTCATCGGCATAAGTCATTAAGTATTTTTTCGGTCACCTTTTCTTCTGTCGTTCACGAAACATCGCTACAAGCATTAAGCTTATTTTATGCGCATTAAACTATCCAAGCGAGGCTCCTAATGAGACAGATGCGCGGCGAAATGTATCTGTATTTCATAGGTAGGTTAGAAACTTTCCTACACCTTGGTTGTCGTGATTATAGGTAGTTAGTGTGGATGTTTAGATATTGTTTTGTTCTTTTTCATTTCCGAAGTGCAACTTTTGGCTACTGTGACGATAAATTCAAAGAGCGCTATATCCTAATTAAAGTCCCATCCCAATTAACTACGTACGTTGTAGTACCTGAGTCAATATATGTTCCTGGCGAAAAATAAAACTCTGGCTTAGATATCGCGCTGCCAGGTTTATTACTTGTCTCGCCACCTGAAATCTTGGGATCGTAATAACCTCTCCCCGTTAAAAGCTCGATATCCCCTTTAAATTTTATAGTTTTATCGTACTTTAGATGTGCAATAATATAATTATCGTTGATTTTTATTTTACATTCCTCTGCTTTAACAGTCTCAATTGGAAACTTTACACTACCTGATGGATCAAATAATACATGCCCGAACCCGTATTTCGATTCTCCGCCCAATATTAATTCTCCGATGACATTAAATCCATCAATTAATATCTCTGCTTTGTCGGATATTATTACTTTTTTATCACCTATTTCAGCATTTTCTTTGATCCAGACACATCCCATAATCCTTACATCTTTCATATTGCCATTTGTATCTTTAAATTTATTATTGATGAATTCGATTTCGTGCAAGCTCTCATTTTTCGCAGTTCCGGTACTATCTATAGCCGTAGATATTTGGCTTCCTATGAATCTGTGCTCAAATTCCGATCGCGAGATATTGCCATACTTTAATCCTTGTTCTGTGTAACGTGGAAAATATATATTTATGCCATCGTATACATAAAAATACGAGAACCTGAAATTATCCTTAACCACTGTACCTATTTTTTTATAATCATCTGCTGTGGTATTTTTGCATAATTGCTCTGTTATACGTTTAGTCATAGCTCCCCACAAATTCCTGCCAGGAACGTAATATCTTGTCGGCGAAATAACAGAGCCCTTGAAGGGCATATAACCAATATGAAGAGGGCTTTTCAATTTAAACGAAACTGCAATTTCTCTCCACATATCATTCACCTGCTTTGACTTTTGAGTGATGTAACGAATAAATCAATGTACGATCTAATATTTTTTTCATGAACAGCAATTTATCGATGTCTTTAGCGACTGTCTTCAGATCTTCATAAAAACCGTCAGGTTCTGTCTTAAACTTTTTGTCTTTACCTAACAGATATTCATGTATTTTAACACCATCATAATCCTCATTTAAGAGACTGATCAAATTTGTCCTTGTATTTTCAGCTTTACTTTCAAGCCAAAGAAACATTGCGTAAACACCGTCTTCCTTTAGTACCCCTAAAGCTTTTCTTAAGTTTCTTTCAAGGTTCTTTATATTCTTGTTATCTGATCTTTCCACTGAATTTACAATCATTTGAGCATGTTTCATGCATATATAATCCATGTTGATCATCTTTCTCACCTCTTTAAGATACCCTTTTTAATTTTTTAATATTAGAAAACTTAACCAAAGTTAAACATACTTGTTTTATGCTGACAAAGAATTGTCTCTGTTTATTGCGTCTATTTTGCCATCATAAAACAACTCAAGCCTGCCGAAGCCCCTGGTTCCCATGCCGCCTATGCCGATAAATTTAAAGTAAGGATTAACTTGGTTTAATATCTCAGTAACGTCGGCGTCTTTATCTACACCAATCTCAAATCCGAAGACTGTCCCCCTGGATATAGCTTCATAGGTAAACAGCTTTCCCGGCTCGGCCGCTCCAGTGGATGGATCTATCTTGACGGAAGTCCTTATTTCCAAATTGTCGTTTACTACATGAGAAAAAAGCTTTTCTGAAATGATGACAATCTTTCCTGCCCAGCTATCTATTTCTTTTGGCAAAGCAATACATCTAGAACAATCAAAATCAACTTTTTCCGTCTCAAGAAGTAGCCATCCAAGGTTTAAATAACTGCTATCTTCTTTTATTCCTTTGACAACGTAAGCTTCATCGCTAACTTTTTTAGGAATATTAATTCTATTGTCACCCTCGCTTTTTGCTTCGTTAAACCAATATTCCATGAGCTCCTTTGTTGTAATCCATACAGTTCCTTGTTGGGATGAAACGGGAAAAAGTATTATTTGTCCATCATAAAAACGCAATTTTCCTTTTTTATTTTCGTCTCCAAATATCCCTTTAGCCTTTTCCTCGGCGTGTTTTCTTTTCTCTGCTTCATCAGTTAAAGTGCATTCTTTTTCCATCTCGTATATAGTGTAGTATTCCCTCGCGACACCTGCGATCGAGCTACCTGGTATCTTTGGCACGTCTGTAGCGGGATCCCTTATGATCGTGTTGTCTACCAAACCCAGCCTGTAGCCTCCTGCTCCTATATGTATAGGATCAATGGCTCTCGCAAATACCCTTTTTGAATCCAAATTATTCGCCAATTTCTTTCTCCTCCTTTATCATGTGCCTAAAAATAAATATAGTGTCCATTAAAAGACCGTTGAGCAAAGAATTTATGAAGAGGCATCTTGTTTCTTCTCTCAAGCTATCCCATATACTTCCAAAGGCGTCTTTAATGGTTGCTTCGGCAAATCGCATGAATACTTCTCTCTTGTTGCTTCCATCTTCGACATATCTCCACTCTCTTAACTTGGTGGTGAGCGCTTCCTCAATGTTGTTAATCTGAGAACTTGAAAGATTAGATAATATATCCCATAGTTCCCTTATCATTGAAATCTGATAAAAATAACAGGGCCTTTTTGAATAAAGCCGGTAAGTTTCATCTCCCCTTTTTCCGTCTTCGTAATATATGTTATATCTGTCGGTAGTGGCGGTAAGCAGATCAAAATCGAAATAGCCCGGATAGAGGCTAAATAGCCTTCCCTTGGAAATTGATGATAAATCGTCAAGTGTATATTTTTCGTTTTCTCCGATCAATCTTGTAGGATAAAATTTGAAAAAATCATCATTTTCAGTTTCATAAACGTTCCACCATGGGTTCATTTTGACAGGCTTTTTAAACTCTCTATCGTCAAGCATTCTTCTTTCGGCATCTAAAAGGACGTAAAGGGGAAATTTTCTATTCGCCGTCAAAATCTTCATGTTTAGTGGCAACTTGCCCAATACTTTTTCGAATCTTTGGGAATAGAGCGTTGCTATCATCTTTGTAATTTTTATGGAGTCTAATGTTGGCACTATCAGCCGAAGGGACATGGGGGATATTGTTATTTCTATGAGGGGCATATATTCTTGATGCTTTGTCTTTTCTTTATTTACTTCGATATTGCTGTTGTCTTTTAGCAAATTATTGTTAGGATTGCTCTCTAAGGCAAGATATGTTAATCCTCTTTCTAAAGACTCTCTGACCGCCTCCTCACCTGATTTATCAGCATATCTATACTTTTCAAGGGATTCTATCGTGCAAAATTCACCGTTTTCTACATGCAAGACGAGAAGGTCTCTGGGTTCCAGGCCATCTAATCTAATGACATAAGGAGTTTTTTCAAATAGCATATCGCTTCTCTTTAGCGCAGACTGAAGTTTCTTGTAATCTACAGAAAATGCCACCCTTTTCCACTTATGGCTATATATGTCGCGTTTAATCTTTTCAACAACTGTTTCAAAAAATTCCTGAGTTTCGCGCCACACTCTATAAATACGCGCGGGAGATGGGTTTTGGGTGAAAAGTAATGTTTGTAAATTAGAAGGATCAAACGGAACCGAATCTAGCCGTGATTTTAGGTTTGCAACAAATTTTCCAACATAATCATCGGCTCTTTTTTCTTGAGAAGAACTAATATCTTCAAAATATATATTTATCAAGCTACTCTTAAAATTAGAATCTTTATTAATATCTTCATTCGTAATTACACTTAATAATTCTTTAGATAATTGTTTCAAATCATCAGTCAGACTAATATTTCTTTTTTTTAATTTGTTTTTATATTGCTCATTTTCTAAAAAATCTTTAACTTTTTTTGAATTCCCCCAATCTTTAAAACTCTGTGATAAAATGGTGTTTATCATCGTTCCGTCCAGCCACTTATCGAGGTCGAAGCCCAAAGAAATCAAGCTGACCCTGTTGTTTTTGTCAGCAACTTCATCAATCCAGACAGATTCCTGCCCATCTTTTAGCCATTCCTCCAATCGCCCTTTTCTCCTGTCTCGACAAGTTGAGCACATTTCATCTCTTTCATTTTTTGGCCTTATCCCACAAACAGGACACACATCCAACCTACCGTCTTTAACCTTAACTTCGTCAAATACGCGATCTAAATCAGGCATGGAATTAATTAACTCTTCATTTCTATCTTCATCACCAATAAAAATAAAAGGAGATATTTTGGGGGTCCCTCTTTTTTCAGATGCACGTTTCAACTCATTAGCAATGATTGTCAAAGACCCGGATGGCTTACTTAGGGTGAAAAATGGCCACAATTCATTATTCAATTCATTATTCAATTCAATATTCATTACATTATTACATTTCCTGTATACTACTTTCGATAATATTTTATCTGCACATTCGACAGCTAATCTTCCTAGATCTTCTTCGTTCAGATTGGGAAATGTGAAATATATCCCATTTACATCCTCGTAAATTACATTGCCTATGGGATACTCTTCCTCAAGCGTTCTCTTGATATATGTTTTAATCTCACGGATAATTTCTGCCCTTTTTTGTATATCCGCTATCTTTCTGCCATGGTTTATAAAATTCTCACCATTCCAGCAGATACCAAATATTCTCCACTTTAAGTCATTTACATCTTTATATCCATCGCATGTAATGCCTGCTAAAATCGTCTTAAACAATGATGCAGTTGAATATGAATGATCCCACAGAGTAACGTCGTTTGCCGGGATCCTCGTTTCTCCTAAGGCATGAGAAAACGCTGTTTTAAGATTGCCTATTAATGACTTTCTAAAACTAATTATATCGCTATAGTTTTCGAATAATTCAATTAAATTATTCTGCAGGTCATCAAATCTTTTTTGGAGACAACTTAGATCTATCTTTTCATTCTCAAAACCAAAAGGTGAGGATATTATCGTATTATTAATGGATTGTTTTCTTCTTACTATGCCTTTATCATCAGCTGAATCCTTACGATCACATTTTTGTAAATATTTTACAATATCATCTGCTTGGGAATGCTTATGATGTTGCTCGATAAGGTTTTTTATATTACTGGGTGTCATTATTGTGAAATCAAACGCGCTATCACATATATGTCTATATAGAATTGGATCCAAAAAATTACTGATATTCTCATGGCTGAAGCTTGTTGTTCTTTCGATTGACTGATGTTTGAGAAAATATGGATGCATCTTTCCGATATCATGAAGAAGCGCCCCTATCTCGCCCATTAGGATATCGTTTCTTTTGTCTTTTATTTTGCAGGTAAGTTCACACATGATCTCCACTCCACGGTTTATTTATATATTCCTTAAATTCCTCCCATTTATTAAAGCTTTGCTGTTCACGAGGGCATATCCAAACAGTTACGATTGGGTCGTCCCCGATCACTCCAAACCCGCTTGTTTTCTTGGCCGAAAAGCCGAAGGTAAAAAACATCAACTCTAAAGCTTCCGTCAGAAACTTTAAATCCGTCTTTACCTGCTCTTCAGAAAACATTATGTCTCTGGGGTATGGAAAATATAGAAGACGAAAATCGCCCTCCGCACCTATCGGCATAACCTCAAGAGTTATAGGACCTATCCTGTCGACTGGGGTGCGAGTAGTCCTACTTAACGGTGTAATGACGTCTTCTTCTGCATTGTTGGTAAAAAAAGTAGGGAAAAAGTGAAGCCTTCCTTCCAAAGCTTTATCACTAGTGCTCTCGGGACCAAAAAGCCTTTCGATAATTTCAGACTTTGTAATCTCGTTGATATTTTTACCATCCAAATCATTAACACTTTCTGCCGCAAATCTTAGATGCCCCTTCCATGTAGAAGGTCTTACCATTGGAGAACCTGTCAGTTTATCCCGCACAATAGGATTTTCAAATATTTTGTCATTGATGACATTGAATTCACCTTCGCCTTTACTTGTGTATGATCTTTTCAGTATGAATTTAATTTCAAGGAACATGGAATATTTTGGCATTTTTTTAAAATCTTCTTCAAATGTAAATTCCTTAAGCTTTTCATCTGATTTTTTTGCTATAATCTCATGTTTTTTCTTACCTAAATTTACGATTGTTTTTTTAATATCGCCATCCATTTCAATAACTGAAAGATAATAATCATGAATAATCATATTAACTCCTCCAGTAAATCTTTACCATTTTTACTATATTTTAAAGTACAATTACTTAAACTATTATTATAGCTATTTGAAGAAAATAATTTATCTTTTATTTTAGTCTTTAATTCACACTTTATTTTATCTTTAACATTATCCTTGCTATATCCATATATTCTTACCTCTACAGTCTTATCATCAACTCGATAACCATGAGAAACAAATACTGTAGAGCCTTTACCAGCTTCTCCAAATATCTTATGCCTTTTATCTCTGTCGTTTTCTAGATGCCTAATTGAATCTCTAATGTGGAATGCTATCGGAAGGAAATTATATTTATCCCAAACATCTGTCCATGACCGCCAATCTTCTTTATACTCACTATGGTCTTTAGAGTGCGTCCAGAACACTTTACTATTGATTAATTCTAATATATTGTTATTAAATTTAATATTAAATTTATAAAAAAAGAAATTATCTAATTTAGGTAATTCCTGTACTTTTTGAGATTTATCAATTGGAATTAACGATTGACTGTGCGGTAAACTATTGTTTGTAATACTTATGACGCCATTTCCTTGAGAAGTACTTGCTCCTAATGCACCATAATTTGATATAATGTACAGCGTTTTATTCAACAAATTCCACTCACCTTCAGATATTTCTCTCAGAGGAAGAAATTTCAGAGGTGCGCTATTAAATATTATACCCTTGGTTTTTCTGACTAGATATTTATATCCACTTTTTAATTTCCTTTTATCTCTTGTTCCTATTTTAGCCTCACAGATACTTTTTGCCCCATCATCAATTTTCACCTCAAGCTTGAACTTCCTGGCCCAACCCGTGCACCCAAACAACTCACATGCATCACAATGATACTTCTCATCGCATTTAGAGTTTGTGGGGTCACAAGCACTTCCACCCAATCCTCTAATCAAAGCCTCGTACCACCACCTTAAGCTTCCGATGATGCCGGTTTCTCTTAAAGTGCAACACTCCTTATTGACATCCCCTGTCCACAAAGGCGTCAATGGTTTAATCTGTACTATAAACTGTTCCATTCTAGCTTCACCTTCAATGCTTGTTTTTTATATTATTTCGCTTCACTTATCCATATTTTTAAAAATAACAGACGATAATATCTCAACATGGACGCCAGCCGCAAAAATGTGGAAGATACTTGTTTTTATTTTATTGCTCGCTTGTCCTGCATATTTTCTATATAACTACCTCTGCCTTAATCAACGTGAACTTGTTGAGCATTTTGCAATTTTCTTTTCCCATGCCAGTTGATTATTATCATACAATAATATCGCGTTTATTTAAATACCAAATCTTTCCCTCCGTAAATACGATAAACTCACCAGGTTTAAAATCTTTCCAATGCTCTGCTTTCGTTAGTCTTTTCGTAGCAACAATATAACCCTCTTGATCCGGAGTTTTTTCCTCTGTAAGATTCACCTCCCAATCTTCGTCAACTAATTGAACCATCCCATAGGGAGATTTCCTCTGCACGAAGCAAAACCCATTATATCTATCTTTGTCATGATAGCATAATAGATACTTCCCATCAGAAAATATGCAGTTTAGGCTTCCATATGTGTTGATTTCTTCTACAGCCAACCAATCGAAACATTTGTTTTTATTCATGCTATTCAATATGCCAGTAGGATTATTTTTAATATGATGCAGTAAATAACAAAAGGCAATTTCTGAATCCGTTTCACCGATCGGTTTGAATCTACCAAGCTTTAAATTTTCATGGTTCAGTGTTCCGTTATGAACAAAGACGTATTCCGTCCCATTCGGTTCCCCGCTAAACGAGCGAGTGTTTTTGCTACTTTTCCCCCGGCGCTTGCACGTCTTACATGTCCAATAAAAATTCTAGCTTATATTTCGAGATAATCAAGTAAAATTTTCGCTTGCTTGCTTTGTTTAGCACTAATTTTTCCTTTTATTACCAGAGCAGATTCATCTGGAAAAAGCTATTCCCTAGCCATCAGGGTTATTTTTCTCCCCTATGGCGAAATCCTCTAAAAGAGATATCTGACCTCACGGGCAAATTGAGGCACAGCCCCAGTAACTCGCACATTTTTCTTCCACCTTCCAGAACCCGACTTAGTGTTTTTAACCATACTTAACGATCGGGAAAAGGTATTTAATGATTATTAATACCACACTGGAAATGCGCTTAAAGTAAAAATTCAATGAAGATACAATACGTAGCGTTAATCCCTCATAGGTAGGCTACAAACTTGCACGTGAACGCATGCTGAACGACTATCTTGAGTTTCAATCCCTCATAGGTAGACTACAAAC
>NZ_FNPD01000004.1:42856-43957 GCF_900107215.1 Acetomicrobium thermoterrenum DSM 13490
CTCGTTTCAATCCCTCATAGGTAGACTACAAACATATGCCATATCTCGTGACGAGTCAGTTGTCTCCGAGTTTCAATCCCTCATAGGTAGACTACAAACTGCTGCAGGCAGCAATTGCACCGATTACCTTAAGTAAGTTTCAATCCCTCATAGGTAGACTACAAACTCCTTCCACGACCAGTTGGCCAGGGGCCAGCATTCGTTTCAATCCCTCATAGGTAGACTACAAACTAATCTGTTGGACGGGCGATAGCCCGTCCTCTTTTTGTTTCAATCCCTCATAGGTAGACTACAAACATTGTCAAAATTGATTGATGTCGTTGGGTCAACATGGTTTCAATCCCTCATAGGTAGACTACAAACGCATCCAACCATGCGAGTGTCGAGATTCGAAAAATGTTTCAATCCCTCATAGGTAGACTACAAACACCTCCAGTTTTTGCCAATTAAGAAATATGAAAATTGTTTCAATCCCTCATAGGTAGACTACAAACAAGCTGAAACCCACCGCCTGTAAAATCATATACGTCAGTTTCAATCCCTCATAGGTAGACTACAAACTCATTGCAAAGGACTCAACGCAAAAAGACTTTATACAGTTTCAATCCCTCATAGGTAGACTACAAACAAATAGCAGAATGCCGAAAGGAGCCAGGTCAGAATGGTTTCAATCCCTCATAGGTAGACTACAAACTGTATGATGGTACTCACCTCCATGGTCTGTAGAATCGTTTCAATCCCTCATAGGTAGACTACAAACAGAGGTAAAAACTGCCAACGCTAGACAGGCAAGGTTCGTTTCAATCCCTCATAGGTAGACTACAAACGCAAAACCAAAACATTAAATTCTAGTAAATATTACGGTTTCAATCCCTCATAGGTAGACTACAAACGGAGGATTGCGGAGAATATATCGTTGAATATCACGAGTTTCAATCCCTCATAGGTAGACTACAAACAAGAAGCAAAGCTCATTACAACCGCTATCGCTGAAAAGGTTTCAATCCCTCATAGGTAGACTACAAACGCGTTCAAGATGGCTCAGAAGCATCGAAACTTTTTCGGTTTCAATCCCTCATAGGTAGACTACAAACGTGTGCA